>NZ_SMNY01000106.1:0-25706 GCF_004353535.1 Cupriavidus sp. L7L | reverse complement strand
GAGAGCTTCTGGGGCAGCCTGAAAGCAGAGTTGGTGTACCACCATCGGTATGCCACCCGGATGGAAGCCATGGCCTCTGTCCGTGAGTACATTGAGATTTTTTACAATCGCCAACGGCGCCATTCGAAGTTGGGGTACCGAACGCCAGGCGAAGTCGCTGCAAGCTACCTCAGTCGACTAGCTGCAGCATGAACCAGACGTGTCCGCGCTGGACAGAACACCTCAGTAGTCGCCCTGAAACGAGAACAAAGGCATACCTAGAAGAGCCGCTTGCGGCTTCGTGGCTGCCCGCACTTTGTACGGCAGGCGTTTTCACGAGCCATTAATCCATATGGATTTTTGGAGCAAAGCCGCCAGATTTTGCGCTAGAAGTATGATCACCCGACAGCGGGCCTTTGGCGCGTGGTGCGGCCGGCTCGCAGCCGCCCGCACTTACTTCAGCGTCTTCAACCGGTTGTTCGCCGTATGCGCGCCTTCGGTACCGGGATACTGAGACCGCGCCAAAACGGGGGCTGACTAAGCGGCAAGGCGGTGGCCTTCTTCCCCGGCGATGGAGGGATTCCATCGTTCAACATATGACCGGATCTGGTTATTGAGCACGTCTGTCCGGATTTGTAGCAGGTTGTGCGCGTGCCGAGGCCGCCAGGCCATCTGCTGTCGTTTGACGAAGCGCTTGCTGACCACCTGGTTGACGGCCGACTCGACGAAACCTGATGCAATGGGCTCCCCGTGCCGATTTCGGTCACCGTAGTTCACGATGCAGTGGCGATTGTTGTCGAGGTAGACGATGAACTCCTCGAGCTTGCCAAGAAGCTTGGCGTCTTCGGGGCTGGCCTCGGCGTCCAGATCCCAGCCGAGGCTTTCCAATCGGCGCAACGCCGGATAGGGGCAGCCGTGCCACAGGTGCCACTTGGCGCCATGCAGATCCTTGATCAGCCGCGTTGGTCGGGCCGTCGCAGTGTGCCGGCCGGCCCTTGATCATCTGTTCGAGGCTCTGTACCCGCATGGCGATGTGGAACCAATCGAGAACCCCCACACTCCGGAAAATGTAGGGTTCGTCAGAATCTGAAGATCCCCCTAAAGCAGGCCTTCGGCGCGTGGTGCGGCCGGCTGGAAGCCGCCCCACTCACTTCAGCGTCTTCAACCGGTTGTTCGCCGCACGCGCGCCTTCGGTACCGGGATACTTGGCCACCACTTGTTCCAGCGTTTTGCGCGCAGCCGCCTTCTGGTCGGATTCGAGCTGATTATTGGCCACCGCGATCATGGCGTCCGGCACCTTGGGGTGCGTCGGATTGGCATGGATCATTTTCTGCAGCACCCAGGTGGACCCCTTGTAGTCGCGCTGCGCGTAGAGCGAGTTGCCGAGCCAGTACTGCGCCAGCGGCAGGTACGGGCTCTGCGGATACTTCTTGATAAACGACGAGAACGCATTCCCGGCGCTCTTGAAGTCGCCCGCCTGGAAATGCTTGAGCGCGGCGTCGTATTCGGGCTTCTCGCCCGGCTGCGACGTGCCTTGGCGGTCTTCGACCGAAGCGTGCTGCGGCTCGAACTTCTTCAGGCGCGCATCCAGGTCTCCTTTTGTTTTCGCTGCAGTTTACCGGGGTAGCCGCCCCTTGTAGTCATGCGGGTTTCCGGGCCGCCCTCTAAAAAAATGCCAATAAATCAATAGGTTGCTGTCTGCCTCACTGCATCTATTGAGTTGCCGCAAACTGCATATTTCCGTGTTGAATGTTGCGATTACCTCTCATTGCCGCTACCCTTCGCAGTCCGTCTCACGTGCGGGGGGAGCAGCGCGATGGATCACTGGCGGTTGGCCTACCTCGGGATGCGGCAGATCCCACAGGAACTCAGCGAGTTCGAGCTTGCCACGTTCTTCACCTACTCCCCCAAGGAACGGGCACTGATTGATGCTCGGCGCAGCCCTTTGTATCGCTTGGCCGTCGCCGTACACATCGGCTTTATCCGCATGACGGGGCGCACGCTTGATGCCTGCAAGCAAGTGCCCAGATTTCTCTGGGCGCATGTCGGTGCCCAGGTTGGTGTGACCCCGCCGGATATGGGCACGCTCAACGCACTCTACGATGGGCGCACCGATACACTGTCAAATCACCAGATGCTGGCCTACCAAGTCCTCGGCTTCAGTCCGATGGCTGAGCACCAGCGCCGCTATGTCACGCGCTGGCTGAAGGAACGTTTGACGGGACAGCCGAGCCGCACTGCGCTGTTTCATGAACTGAAGCGCTGGCTGTATGAACATCGGATACTGATACCCCATGACCGCGCACTAAAAAGACTGATCAGCCAGGCCGTCGCCACGGCCGAGGCGGCGCTTGCCGTCGCTCTGGTGCGCGCCTACGGGGCCTCCTTGGACGCGTGGGGCATATCACTTGCGCGCCCGCATGGCGACCGCACGAACCTGCAGCAATGGCTTTGGGCCGTCCCGTTGCGAACCTCGACCCACCAGATCGGGGAATTGTTCGACAAGATCGAACTCCTTTATAAGATGGGCATTCACCGAAACTGGCCAGCGGCGTGCAATGAAGCGCTGATACGCTACTATGCCCGGCGCTGCGCCAATCGTCCGCCCTCAGTGAGCAAACGAGTCGCGCAGCAACCCCGCCGATTGGAAGCGGCTTGCTTTCTGCGTTACGCTCTATGCGCCGCCACGGATCATCTGGCGACCATGTTGCGACACTGGATTCAGAAGTCCATCAATGACGTTCGGCGCGTGATTGAGGCTGGCCGACCGGACCCTGGCACCCAGATGCGAGAGTTCGCGACCGCGGTCAAAGCGCTGGCCGCGGATGAGACGCTAACCCGTGAAGCACTCTGCCAGCAGTTGTCGGCGCTGGCCGACGCGGCGCTCAACCGGCGTGCGCCCAGCCGTGCCAGCCTGATTCGCGCGCAACTCCTGTCGCGACACCGCCAGGCTCGAGCGTTGCTTGGCAGGTTGGTTCTGCTGCCATTCTCCGCCCTGTCAGCACACCCGGTGATTGAAGCGTTCGCAGTACTCCAGGAAGTTTACGCGCGAAAGTCCGATCATCTTCCCGACCCAATCACGATTCGACTTGGCCGCGCCTGGCAACCCGCCCTGGACGGAGAAGACCGACAGCGGGCCCTGGCCGCTTTCGAGTGGGGCACGCTATTCGCCCTACGGGTGGCACTGCGCAATGGCTCAGTCTTCCTTGAGCACAGCTTTGCCTTCCGAAGCCAAGCTACCCTCTTGATCGGCGCCATCGATTGGAAGGCCAAACGCAACCACTTCTATGGCCATCTTAAGCTGCCACAGGATGCTCAGGCATTTCTGAAGCCTGTGGTCACACATCTGGATGAAAGCCTCGCCAGGCTCCGGGATGCTGTCGTGTGTGGGAAGCTCAAAATTGACGATGCGATCCACATCGACCCCTTGGTGGCAAGCGCTCTGCCCCCGAATGTGGAGACATTGCGAGGCGCACTGTTCGAGCGGCACCCCGGCGGTCAGTTGCCTGAGATCCTGCTCGAGATCGACAGCGCCACGCACTTTAGTTGGCTCCTGCTGGGAAGAGAGCCTCATTCCCGTAGCGAATTGCTATTGGTCTACGCAGCGATACTCGCGCACGGCACATCAATGTCAGCGGCGGATCTCTCCCGAATGGTGCCGGAGTTGTCGCCTCCCGCGATCCGGCAGATGATGCATCGCGTTGCGGACGAACGGAAGCTGCGCCACGCGGCTGAAGCCGTGCTGACCTTCATGCATCAGCACCCGATTTCCCAGCATTGGGGGCGCTCCGATCTGGCCTCGTCAGACATGATGTCGTTGGAAACGACACGCTCTGTCTGGAAAGCGCGGGCCGACCCACGTCGGCGGACTGCTTCGATCGGGATGTACACTCACGTTCGCGATCGGTGGGGCATCTTCTATGACCAGCCAATTTTGCTCAACGAGCGCCAGGCCGGTGCAGCGATCGAGGGCGTGATCCGACAGGGCGGTTCGGAAGACGTCGCGCAACTTGCAGTGGATACGCACGGCTTTACAGATTTCGCGATGAGTCTGTCACGGCTGTTGGGCTTCGATCTCTGTCCGCGTCTGTCCCACCTGCGTGACAGACGTCTGCATGTTCCCAGGCATCATAATGTGCCTGACGAACTGGCTGCCGTCACCGATGCAGATGTTCGACTGAGCCTCATTGAGTCCGCCTGGGACGAGCTGGTGCGGATTGCGGCGTCCGTGCAAAGCGGGCAATGCACCGCAGTCCAGGCACTCTCGCGCTTTGGGGTGGCGGCGCGCGGACAGCCCGTCTATGAGGCCGGCCTGCACCTCGGACGGTTGTTTCGTACGATCTTCCTGATCGACTATTTCACGAATACCGCATTTCGCCATGAGATGCAGCACGTGTTGAACCGCGGTGAAGCGGTGCACATTCTCCAGCGAGCGATCCATTCCGGCAAGATACCGATCGAGCTGGCGCGCCATGACGCGTCGTTGGCGGCGGTGTCGTCGGCCTTGACCTTGCTATCCAATTCAGTAATGGCTTGGAATACGATGCACATGCAACGCAGCTGGAACATCCTCGAGAAGATCGGCGGCGAGACGACTCGAGCTGAGGGCCTTCGGCATATCGGTCCCACCCACCTCGAGGGAATCAATCTGCGGGGCACTTTTGAGTTTCCCATCGCGCGCTATGCGCATCGGCTCATGCCAACCTCGGCGTTCCAGCCCGACTCACCTTCGCAGTGGCGTACGGCATAACCGCTCCGCTTTGAAAGCAACTCAGAGGACGGTGCCAAATACCGGGCGCATCAGCGACATACATCCCCGGCTGGCGAGAGCTTGGCGTCGGTCCGTCGGCCGAGATTAAGCTTCTTGGAGGCTTACCATACCCTCCCCCCGCCGCCATGCCGGTGTTGGGATCAGTACATCAAGGGACGCAGGGAATGACCCAGTCAGCAAGTTGTTGATTTTAATGGAATTCCTTGTGAGCGCCGCCCGGAAACCCGCATGAATGCTGGGGGCAGCTATCCCGGTAGATTGCATCAAAATCAAAGGGATACCGAAATGGGTTGTGGCTCTGGCATGAGCTGCTGGCGACGTCTGCATACCTGGCAGAAGGCCGGCGTTTGGGACCGCTTGCACGAGGTACTCCTGGCCAAGCTGCGTGCAGCGGACCGCCTCGATTGGTCACGTGCCGTCGTCGATTCCTCCTCCATCCGTGCAGTGGGGTCGGGTCAAAAACAGGACCCAACCCCACCGATCGCGCGCGACCAGGTTCAAAGCACCACCTCCTGACGGACGCGCAAGGCATTCCACTGTCACTGATACTGACTGGCGCCAACCGCAATGACATCACCCAACTGCTACCGCTGATCGAGGCGATTCCTCCGATCCGTGGCAAACGTGGTCGGCCCTTGTCAAAGCCAACCATCGTCCAAGGTGATCGCGGATACGACCACGACAAGTACCGCAAGCCGCTGCACGCCGCTGGCATTGCTACGGAGATCGCTCGCCGCGGCGAGCCGCATGGCAGTGGTCTTGGTAAGACCCGCTGGGTCGTCGAACGAACGATCGCTTGGCTGCACAACTTCAAGCGGTTGCGTGTGCGGGTTGCGTGTGCGTTTCGAGCGCCTCGCCATCATCCACGAAGCCTTTCTGAAAATGGCCTGCTGCATCATCTGCTGGCGCCACCTCAGAAAGTCTTTTTGTTAGAGCTTCTAAGCCAAAGGCAACGTCATCATTCTACGGTACGCGATGATATCGTGGTCGGCTTCGAGGACGAAGCCGACCAACGGCATTTCTGGGACGCGATGCGACTGAGGTTGGAGAAGTTCTCGCTTGTGCGTCACCCGGACAAGACGAGACTGCTGAAGTTTGGCCGCTGGTCAACCGTCAGCGTCGAGGCCTTGGCCGACCGGAGACTTTTGCTTTCATGGTTTCATCTGCCGTTTTCGGCAACCCCGTGAACCTGGAATACGGTCTTTTCCAGATCAATACCAATGGTTGTAGCCTTCATGATGGACGCTCCCTCCGTGAAGTGGTGGCATGCAACTCCACTTTGGCACACCGATGCTGTTCGAGTGGGGACTTCCATCCCACGAAGCCCCCGACTGACGGAGCTGCGCCGCTCCTACTTCAAGAGATCAAACAGCCCTTTTGCGTCCAGCATCCCGTGTCCTGGCCCCGGATTGTGGACGCCCGAGAAGCGCGCCGTGGAGATGAGCGCGGAGCGCAGCTGGCGCGCATTGTACTGCGGTTGACCGCGCTGCTTTGCCCGGTGAGAGAAGACCAGCGCAAGCGCTCCCGTCACATGTGGTGCTGCCATGCTGGTGCCGGTCATGGAAACTCCCGCGCGCAAGTTAGCATTCCCCGCTAGCGCTGCCGTAATGTTGTTGCCTGGCGCGCAAAGGTCAGGCTTAGCACGACCGTCGCGCGTCGGCCCGAAGGACGAGGAAGAGGTGAGCTGCAGCGGCGTTCCCACGTGACACGCTGCAACCGTGATGACGGTATCAGCCGTGCCGGGAATGCTCAGGGTGACCTCTGGCACCTCTGTCGTGAAGCGTACTGCACGCGCATCGTCCCGCTCTACCCAGACATTCACTACTGGATCGCGGCTGCGGACATTGATTCCTTGTACATTGAGCGACCACCGCCCAACTTGGATCTGCGCGGACTGCGGGGCAATTTGGATGACGAGGCGACTGTCTCCGTTGTCGACGTGCCGCTCGACGAGTTCCATCAGTACAACATTTCCGCCGAGCGTATGTGTGACCTTCTTGTTGCTGTGCGAGACCACTGGCGACGCATTCCCCGCCGGGTCCACGAGCGTGAACGTAAGGTCGTCGAGCGCTCCATACCAGACTTCGAAATAGTCCTCGAAGCGGAAAGTTGCGTCAGACTCCCAGGTGATCGGCATGATGCCGTTGAATGCCTGGATGCGGGCGTGGCCGCCAAATCCGCGCTCGTTGCCGGCCGACTTCACCACCACGAAGCCTGGGTCCCGACCTTTGTTGGTGATCGAGTCGAATCCGGCTTCGAGCAGCGATGTGCCGTCGTGCGCACCGGCATTCATGCCAAGACTCACATTGACCGCCATTGGTAATGGATCGGCCGACACCTTGTTGTGGCCAGCAGCGACACGCTTCAGGAATTCGAGCGCCTGCAGATGGCTTACGGAATATCCGACGCTGACGGGATCTGCCGGATTGCTCTTCATCTTCGGCATCACCACGACGATGCCGGCTTCAGGAGCCATGCCGTCGCCAAGTCCACCCACGGCCCTGCCCGCCGCAATACTTGCAACGTGGGTGCCGTGCGCACCGGGATCCCGCAATTCAGGCGGAACGGGCATTGCCGAATTGACCATCTGCTGAATCTCGCTCGCGAGCCACAGTCGCCCCAAGGTCGAAGGAAACGCTGTATCGATCGCATTGGGGCTGGGCCCGGCGGCATCATGCTGATTCCAGATCGCGAGTATCCGCGTCTTGCCCTCGCCATCGAGAAATGCCTCGTGCATCACGTCAATGCCAGTATCGATGAGGCCCACCAACGCCTTGTCTCCGCGCTCGCTGACCGCCGGTGCATGCACCTGGTCGCCGGACACGAACGGCACCGAATTCACAAGCTCTTGGTGTCCGCCTTCTCGGCTGATCTCAATCCCAGTGACCGTTGGATCGTCCGCGAGCCGCTGAATTTCCTCTAACGTGCCGCTGGCCGTGAAGATGCTTCCGATACGGCCGGTAGCGACAATCCCCGGCGGCGGCACCCAGTTCTCGTCCGCGACGCGAACCACGACAGGGACTTCGTCGGTCTGGCGCTTTCGTGCCCTTGCGCCGCCGAGGCTTTCGATAGATTCCTGCGCGGCGCGGCTGCGCCCTTCGACCGCAAGCGCGGCATCGACGGAGGTAGCACCGGTTTGGCGCCGAATGGCCGCAATATAGCGTTCGAGCTTGTGGTCGACGAAGCTGAAGCCCGGAATGAGCCCCTCGATTGATTGATCAAGGGCGGCCTCGCTTGCCGAGCGTCCCTCCATGACGAGCGTCGCCCTCACGCGATCGATTTCCGCCTTCAGTCGCTCGTACTCTGCAGGTGTGAGTGGTGGCGGTTCGACCTGCGCCGCCACCGCTTCGGTAACTGCCTGTCGCACGCGCCCGCTACCGTCGAAATGAACGAGCCGCCCCACGTGCGAATAAAGAGGCGGCACGCGCGCCACGACATCGTCGTCATTGACGAAGCGGAAAAATCGAAGCGGGAACTCCCTCTGAAACAGGGCCTGCAAGGAGGCATCTCCAACCCGCGGCTGGCCGAACGTGTGCACGGTCGCGTGGCCCAGGATCTGACTGAACTCGGCAGCAGCTACGGTCGCGAGCGCACCCCCGAGGCTGTGGCCGGTGAGCCATATGTGCTTGCCAGCAGTGCCGATCTCCGTAAGCGAAGATGCGATGGGCTCCTTAACGAGGTCGAATGCTGCAGCGAAACCACTGTGGACGTTTGCATAGCCCCGGTCCGTCATCAGGACGTCGAGATTCCCGATCCAATCGCCGATACTCTCTGAACCGCGGAACGCGATAAGCAGAACATCGTTCGTTGCCGCTATAAATCCCTGTGTATCCCCTACATCAAGCGCGTGGTACGTTTGGAATCCCCAACTGGAGATCGTGATATTCTCGACTGTCGAATTGCGTTCATAAGCAAGCTTCGAGGCGAGCGCAAGCGAGAGAGCGGTATTCCAACCAAAGTCGGTCTGGCGCAGCGAGGACAGTTGAAACATCGTTGATCTCCAATGAATCGAAGCGAGCGAGAATCGTCTGGCACAGGCAATCGAGCCAATGCAAGTAACCAACGTTTAGCGCGCTGCCGCGACATGGCCTGACCCGTGCGTGCATTGCACCACCGATCGGCCGCACGCTCGATCCGCTCGCGGTAGACCACATGCGCCTTCCGGGGGAGCACGCTGGGCGAACGTCTGCACCATCGTGGCGAGCAGCAGTGCCATTTGGGGGTAAAGAAGGATCATGTTGAGGGTCTTTCCATCGTAGCAGACCAGCCACTGGAAGTTCTGGTGTGCGACGACTCGCCCGATCCGTATACCCGAATCCATTGAAACACGGCGCGCATTCACAATGCAAAAATATGTCAAATGTATATTATTAATTGGACTTATAGGCAACACAAATTTTTGCTACTCGCCTTGATTTTTGAGGCAGGGACGGCAGCGGCAACACTTTCCGGGAGTTCGTTATTGTGTGCCGATAAGACCAAAGACTTAAACTTCGACCAATCGAAATGTGCACCGGGGTCACTCCTTCTGTCACTATCGAGTTTGGCGTGTGACACAACGTGTTCTAGATTTGGATACTTTGCCCAACAATAACGAACCAGCTTCGCGGTGACCTCAATTTGCCAATCTGAAAATTCATCAGCATTTTGATTGTTAACGATTTCCACGCCCAATGACCAATGATTGACGCGCCTCGCACCGTCATTTACATCTGGATGATGTGCGGTGTTTCTAACGTGCCACGCGGCTAGCGCCTCTGGAACACATGCCCAAATCAATTTTCCGTGCTGCTCCTCATTTTCATCAGGCACCAACCAATGAAAAGAGGCAGGCTCATCTGACCTCTTCATGACAGATATCGCCCCTTCTGATGACCCACCGGCTGTAGCATGAATGACAATGGCCTTAATTCCAGAAATTGGATCTACGGTGCGCTTGGTTGTGCAATTACTCCAATATTTCTGAATACCGGGATACCAAGGATCCAGGATTGATACATCACCTGGACGGTTCTTTTTTGGTAGATTGAACTGGTACTCGCGCGGATTGGCCATCTCGCACTCCTTTTTTTCTGGGAACTGTGGCTCATAGTAAATGTAGGAGATAAACCAACAAGGTCAAGTTTTTGCTCTCTTGCTTCGATTGCTTTCTTAATTTGCGGTGCGAAGCAGATTTCCTCTCTAGACATTTCTATGTTTTAATGCAATTTGCGCCACAAGAATGTTCATGATTTGCGCCTCAGTCTATATGGAAAAATGACTTAATCGTTTTAAAAGAGCGAGGCAGTGGCGCAAAGTGTATGCCCCCCCCACGATCCGCCCATCGACATGTCGAGAGTTTTTTTTGAGAATTCGACACGATTCACACTCTGAGGTCGCATGCGCGACGCCAACACCTTTAATGCGAATTGATGCAGTCTCCCCCCTGTCCCGCGTTCCCACATTAATGCCTTCTGGCTTTCCGTGTGGTAGATCCGCAGCGCCCCACTGATTCGTTATGGGCTCGTGCACCACAGCCGTGTCGTCACGATTTGAGGCGATAGCTGAAGACTGCGCGAGAATTTCCTGAAGGCCTTATGCGGACGGCCTCTACGTCCGCCCAGAATATGCCAATCGAAGAGTACGTAGGCGCCCTGGTGCCAGGCACCCTTTCGGCCTGGATGATTATCAGGTCTTCGGGTCGCTTGCCGACCAAGTCCTTACGGCTTCGTATTCACGGGCGGAGGTCGATCGAAAGATCGCTGCGCCAGCGACAGTCATCGCCCCGTTCGCTCAAGACGGTGTCAGCGGGGCCTCCCTGATGAAAGAGCGAATCATGGTACCGAGACGCGCGCGCAAGTCGGGGCCGATCGCCGCCAGCAGGCTGTTATTTGCTGACATTGTCGTCGTCGAGCTCTCGAACTCGGCGCTCGCATTCGTCAATTTGAAAAAAAGAATGGTGGTGTCCTTCGATTCGACGTTGAGACGGGCGACGGCGTACTTGATGGTGGTCTCCGCCTCGCTACTGTTTACGGCAGCAAAATGCAGCTCTTGTACGTTGAAACGGCGAGTCTCGCGATCGAATAGCCTGATCCAGGGTGCGTTCGCATCCTGCTCTTGCAGGTTCTTCAAGCCCGCTAGAATAATTGGCCCAACCGTGGCCCCACCGAATGCCACGGTCAGAAACGGAATGATGGCCTGGTGCACGCGCAGTCCCTTCTTTTTGAAATTTGAGTGCACAATCGCAGTGCCAGCGACTGCAAACCCTAGCATGCCGAGATTGGATGTATATGCGGCGAGCCATTCGTCCGAGGAGTCGCCAGAACGGCTGGTTGCCGTGGCGACGCGGTTCGCGAAGAGCATCGACAACGATACGCTCGCACGCACGGTGCTATCTGGAGCCGCGGAAAAATCGATCAGCGTGGTGCCGGAAACGACACTGGCGGGCAGCTTGTCCAGATTCACTGAGACGATCCCGGGCTCCTCGGCCTCGATCGATTCCAGAACTGGTCCGACATCGGCCATTTCGATGAACAGGCGTGGATTGTGAGTTTGCATGGACATTTCCCTCCTTGGGTGGCTTCAGCTTGGTTGCTCCAATCGCATTGACTTGACCGGTCCGATGTCGTGGCTACAGCTCGACCGGATCGCCGATGCTCGACCGGAACCACGACGTGAACTCTCGCGCTGTCTGCAAATCCAAAGAACGCGTGCTGAACAAATACTGTGTCGCGCTCGCAAGGTCCGTTGCGCTTGCGGGAGCGTGTGGCACGAACGGCTCGATCTGGCTTTCTCGTTTCGCCCATTCCGTGAGAACGTGCTCGAGGCCGCCAGCTGTGTGCTCATCGAGCGATCCCACACCCACGATGCGAACAACACGCTGGAGAACATTGGGATCGACGGCGCCGACTTGCGCCGCCACGCGTCGTGCAAGCTCCGGCGCGCGTGCGATGATCTCATCGGGCAGGCGACTGAATACGCGTACTGCGTTCTCGCTGAAGTGCATGTTCAACTCTCCCTCCCCGACGGCCGACTCCAGGCTTGCTACTTCCGAGTGAAGCAGAATCAAGTCATCGCCGAGTTGCTCGCCCAACCCTCCGAGCGCGGATAGTGCATCTAGCACGCCTGCATAATCGTGCCGCAAGCGACGCACTTGCGCGAGCTCTTGAAGCGCGCTTTGAATTTCGCCGGGATCTGCACTCGCATGAGCGGCTCTGACTGCTTGTGCGGCGGCACCTTCTGCGGCCATAAGGTCGCCATTCGGCAGTGACCGCCGCGCGATACTCTCGATCAGGAAGAGGCGGCTCGTCGGAAGACGCTCCGGGCGCCGTGTCAGGAGCGTAAGTGCAGCGGCGGGATCGCCAAGGCGCAACAAATCTGAGGTGCGCGTCTCGGCATACGCTTCCCATTCTTCGAGCGAAGCTTTCTCGATAAAGGCCTCGTCACTTACACTGCCGACGCGGTTGGCGAGATATGCTCGCGCTGGTCCGTCAAGCTCCTCGACTGCACTGCGCAGATACACGTCAACACCCATGGTCCAGCGGGCATCGACATCCTTCGGGTCCTGAGCGAGCCACAGGCGGTGATAGATCTCCTCTGCTCGATTCTCCGGGCCCGCCCGCTTAGAAAAATACTCGATGGCGGCTTCGTGGATCTGCCGGCGGGTCTGCGCGCTGCGCCCGTCTTTACGGAAACCTTCAAGCACAGTACGCCGCAGCTCCGATATCAGCACGAGTCGCGTCGCGTCGTTACCGCGGCGCACGAGTGCGACCTCCCGCGCCAACTCATCAAAAAGAGCGCGCGCCTCGTCAGCGTTCGCGATCTCGATTCCGCAGGGTCCTGCGAGCACCTGCTGAATGATCTCCCATGTGAGATAGCGCAGCACCAGGCCTGGAATGGCGAGTTTCTTGATGCGACCTTCATGCAGATGCCCGGCGATGCGCTCGTACAGTTGTCCCTGCACGATTGCATCCCCGACTCGGCGCCAAAGCTCCTCTTCCCCAAGCCGATCGAGCGCGTCGTTGCTTTCGCGCGTTAGGACCTCGGCCGCCAGACGAAGTGAGAGCGGATTCCCGCCCACGACCTGAACCATGCGCACCATGAGGTCCGGCTTTGCCGCGAGGCGCGGCGGAAGATTGTTTGCCAACAGAGCTTCGGCTGCCTGCGGAGGAAGGGGAGCGAGCGCGATTGGTGTGAGTTCGAGACTCGCATCGGTTGCGACTCTACCCGCCAACACCGGTCGTAAGGCGGGCACCCGAGAGCGCAGGTCGATCACAAGCTTAGCGAGTGGTCCGATCGCATCGGGTGTCGCGTATTGCACTTCTTCTAGTGTATCAAGAACGAGTACGAAAGGCGCCGGCATAGCCGCGTGGCTTGCGACAAGGAGCTCCGCAAGATCCGCGAGCAAATCCTGAAAGTCGGCTTGTACCGCTCGGGTCGACAATGAGCCCTTGCGCGATTTCGTCACGACGTTTGTCAACTGCGGGCGCGCCGCGCGCTTTTGTGCCGTGCACCTCGCGACGAAGCGGGTTGCTCTTTCGCCCAGTGTAGGAACCTGCGACGCTAGCTGTCGTGCGATCGCCGCCAGGAGGCCGACCGGATCGCGCGCGTCGAGCTCCGGACGATCGAAATCGAGATAGGCAAAAGGCCGCCACGCATCGACCCGCGTCGTGTCGCGCTCAGAGTGGGCAAGAACGAAGTGCGCAAGCAATGCCGATTTGCCCATGCCGCCCGGGGCATGCAGCATGACGGGTGGCAGTGGTGTGCCATGAACGAGATCGGGTCCGTCCACATACGCGGCGAGAAGTGAGAGTTCAGCATCGCGTCCGGAAAAATATCCCTGAGTCAGGTGTCTGAAGGGGGCGACCAGCGTTGCGCGTTCGAGGCTTGCGAGCAGCTCCTCACGCGGCGGCAGCGGCGCGCGGGTGCCTGCGAGCCAGCTCAAAGCTTGAATCATCGCGCGCAGGCGATCGGGATCTTGAAAATCGGCTCGCGTTGGCGGCGTACCCGCGATCAGCGCGCCAAGTGCGGCGTCGAGTAGGTCGTCCGGCCTTCCGGCATTGTGTTCGCGCGCGGCTTTAAGTTGGCCGCGTGCCGCCAGCCGTTCCAGAGCTCGCACGCGAACGCGCTCGGACAACATCCAGCGTGTATCGCCATGAGGGCTGCGCACCGGTGAGCTCTCGAGCAAGACCGCCACGAGGGCTTCTCGCTCTGGCGAGCCTGCCGGCACGAGCGTCGTGGGGTCAAACGATGCACTGACCGCGGCGGCCTCGGCCCAAGACCAGAGGTCGCGATCCGAGGGCTCCACATTCTCATCGCTCCACACGTCGTCTGCGGAATCACCGGCATCGTCCCTCGGGTGATAGCCGCGCACGATGTCGTCGAGTGCGATGGCTTTCGTCTTGACGCTTGTGTATGTGCTGCGCGCCGCTGCCGCGGTCGCATAGACGCCGCCCGAGGCATTCCAGGCGAGGCCACGCGCCGCCAGTTGGTCCCCAATCTCTGTCACGCTGAGACCGTGGTTGAGCGACTTTAGGTCGGTGCCGACATGTACACCGAGCAGCCGCCAGCGCGCATCGAAGCAGGGCGCGCCCATTGCCCCCGGCAGCGTCGATGTTCGGTAATAGAGGCCTTCGCCGTCGTCCCGAATCAATCCGTGAGCATCGACCGATACGACGAGCCGTCGTCCTCCGGCGAAGTACACGATCACGACGGCACCATCGGACGGTTCAGAGGGTAAAGGGGAGATCCAGCCCCGCGCGCGCGCCGCTGTGCCAGTGGTGCTTTCCGCCGCGTATTCGCGACCCGCTGGTCCATCCAGACGCACAATAGCGATCTGGTTGTCGAGCACGTAGGGCTCGGACGCGAGCACAGCATATCTCTTTTCCAGCGCACCCGGTTCGAAGCATGCGGTGAACCGCTCACGCGTGAGCGCTTCGAGGAATGGAACTTCCTGGTCGGAAGTAAAGACGGCCGTATGGGTCATCAATTGATCCGGTCCGACGAGAAACGCCGTACCGATTCCGACGTCGTCCCGGTTGCGAATCAGACAGACCTGTTTATCGATCTCACGCAGCCTGAACTGCCACGAGCGGGCGTCGAGCGAGGTCAATGCGGGGCGAATGGCCTCGACTAGATCTGCTGTTTGCTCCACAAGTCCAGTGCTCTCGTTCAGGTGACGGAGGGCGTCGCTGTTTGGATTGGCTTCGTAGGCCGCCTTGAGCAGATCGCCAAGTCGTCCAACGGATGCGGCCCACTGCACGAGTTCGTGCACGCGCGTATGATACGAACGCGCAGCGCTGCGCATCTCGTAGGGGACCTTCAGGGGATCCATTACGCGCCGCTCAAGTGCTTCTGGCACGAAGCCCTCAACGAGCGCGGTCACGAGTGCTTGCCGCTGTTGTTCGGAGAGTGCAATCATCGGGGTGCGGCCAACTCTTGCAACATGCCGCGCAGAAACTTGAAGCGCTCTTTCAGCGTGCGCGGTATCGCGTGAAAATCTTGGATCCGGACTTGGACGACTTGTTCCGTTACGTCCCAATTGCGCGCGTTCGCGACCTGCATAATGACGGAGACCATGTCGGTCGTGGTGAAAGGTTGCGCATCGTCACGCAGTGCGACATCGTCGAGATCAGAGGGAAGTGCTGCGCGGAAGCGCATTGCGACCACGCGCAAATACGGGCGAAGCTCCTCATCTGCATAGGTTGCCAGGCGGATGATCAGGCTCTCCGTCCCATCCGGTAGCGGCGTGTCGGAAAACTCGTCGAACAAAAAGAGGCGCTTGGACTTCTGCTCTACAATCGCACGTGCAACCGTGTCTGCCAGCTTCTCGGCCCAGCGCTCCACTGATTCCGGGCCCTGCGATAGTAGCGGGCGATCGGCGCCGAGACGCCCAAGAATGTCCGCGGCGAGCTCGTCGGGCTTGGGCAGGGCCGTCATCTTGAACTTGTTGACGATGTAGCCCAGTTTCGGCGCGACGTGGTTGATGAGGTAGTACGAATACGTTTTGCCCGTCTGCTCCTTGCCATCGATGAGCAGGACTGCCGAACCCGCATCATTCATGAGGTCGAGCAACTGGTTGCGCAGAGGGCGTCGGTTGACGAACGGCCGGTCGGCCTCGAGGAGCACTTCGTCGAAGGGGTTCGCGACGGTGCGTGGCGTTGCCGCCTGGTCGATCTCGGCTAGCACGCGCGCGAATTCGAGGCGCACTGCAAATCGTTCCACGAGGCTCTGAACCAGGTCCCGCAGCCAGCTATTAATTTCGGCGTCGTTCACGATTGCAATGAAAGATGCGCGATACGGCCTTTCGATGGGGACCACGCGCTCCCACGTCCCGTTCCGTACACCATTGACGTGTGTACGACAATCCTGCCAGTTTGGAATAGCATGTACGGTCGTTTCGACGAGTAAGTCGCGGAAGAGCTGACTCAGCATCGCCTTACACCTGAATACCAGCTGCCTGCAAGCGCGCGAGCACTCGACTGATGCGAATGCCTTCGTTCTTCGATACAGGGGGCTTGCCGGCTACCTCCACCGGGGTGCCTCCCGCATGATGCAACGCTATGAGTCGACACTGAGCATCGAACACGGGTGCGCCAGACGACCCGGGCTCGGTGTCGGTGAGATAGCGAACGACTCCTTCCGTGACGTCGCTGATGGTGTTGCGTACGAAGCCGAGGCGCTTCTGCTGTCCGCCCGGGTGCTGGAGGATGTAAGCCGCCTCGCCGACATTTGGCACTGGCTCCGCCGCGAGTGGCAGGGTCGCCCAGCGGGCGTCCAGATCGCCCACTTCGACGACGGCCCAATCGTCGGGCCTTTCGCCACGGATGCTGCTTGGGGTCCCCGCGAGCGACGTCACCGGAATGCTCGCCCCCATCGCATCCACATCGAACCCGAAATCCGCCTGTACGCGTGTGGCGACAACGCTTTTCGGATATAGCACGTGATGGTTCGTCAGGATCAACTTCGGGCCGATGCGGAAACCTGTGCCGAAGAACTGTCCGAACGCATTTTCGACCCGCAGCAGACACACGGCCGAGGCGCACTCGAGGAGCCCTCCGAGGGTGGCGAGGAGATTCGGTACCCGGCCGACGGGCATCGTGAGGTCATCGAAGAAGAGCAGCGCCTCGGGTTCAGTTACGGAGTCGTCGAAATCGGCACTGGCACCCGGAGGCGGTACGGGCTCGGCGCTAACGGGCGCGAGCTTGTCCTTCAGCAGTGCATCGAGGAAAGGCGTGCGTGGATTGTTCGGCGTGCGGTCGCGTACAACCTGCACAGTCGCTCGCACGTTGCCCTGCGCGGCGAGCATCTGGAGGAGTTGGAACCAGAGGTTGCGCGGGGCGAGCCCACTCGGTACATCGAGAGGATCGACACCGAAGGGTTGAGTCAGGAGAATCGCCTCGGTCTCCGTGCGGTACAGGTTAGCCAGCACCCGCATTAGCTCCTGGCCCTCGAGTTTGTCGAAGGGAAATGGATAGTCATCGAGTATCGACATTCAGTCCTCGCCGTACGCTCAGATTAGGAATCGAATTTGTGATAACGCCTCGAGTGGCGCCGGCCGCGCTTCACCGACTGCAAAGCTTTCGTCCGCAGCAGCGAGCGGGTCGATGCCGGCGAGTGGGCCGAAGCGGATGCCGCTTCGTCGCTCGATCGCGCGAATCGGGACTTGCGTGGCGATGCCGAGCTGTGGCGAAGTGAAGGCTCCGAACACGAACTCGTCCTCGGACGGCAGGCTGTTCTCCTGGCTCATCTCATAACCTGTCGCGCAGAGCTCGCCCGTATCATCGTGAATGAACGCTATTACCTTCCAGAAGCGAATTGGAATTTGTACGCCGTATCGCGTCGGGTCGTCGTCGTTGAAGTAGGGGCCGGTGAAGACGGATATCTTCATGTCATCTTCTCTGGCGTGCTGGAGGGCATAGTCCTCCAGCGCCAGCCAGATGGGCGCGTTAAACGCCTGCATCTGAGGCGTTGCGTTCGTAACGTGCATCGAATCCTCATTTCCCCGTCTGGCCACTGCGGGACTGCCCCAGCCCGGGTCCTCGCGTCGTGTCATGTGGCCGCGGCTGAATTTCGGCGGGTTGCCGTAGCACTCCTTCATGACCTGCTGGGCCTTTGGGATGCGCGGATCCCATTTCCAGGTGACGCGCGGACTCTTCCGCGACTGATTGCCATCAATGTTCACGGCGCTACAGAAGCACATGCGTCGGCTACGGCTCATGACGACCGAGAAATGCTCGTACCTTAGCTCCGTCTCCGATCGGCCCTCCAGATCGAACACCAGCACATCGGACGCATCACGCTCGACAACTGGTAACGGAATAGCGAAGTCTGAGCCGAGGAACGCCGTCTCGTACCCCTTACGATCGAGATAGTCGCTAATGGCGGTTTCCGTCTCGATGGCATTGTCGGCTTCGTCGGGATCGGGGCTCGCGAACCGAACCATCGGCGTCCGTGCAGCGGCGGGCGCATTGAAATTTTGCGGAACACCGAGCGAAACGGTGACGGTCAGCGGAATTGTGAAAGACGTTTGTCCGACGGGCGCCTGCAGTCGCTCGACCGCTGGGCGATTCACGGGAAACGCCGGCCGCGGTCGACCGGTGGCCGGGACACTTCGGCGCTGTCCGTTGCGTACATTGTCTAGAAGCGTCTTCAAGACGTCGGCGCGCACCGCATAGTTTGTATCGAGGAAGCTGCCGCTGAAATGCAAACCCAGTGCCAGCCCCGAATCGAGATCCACGACGAGTGAGCCGGAGTTTCCGCCCAACGTCGTGCAATTGTGCAAGAGGCGAGTCTGCTCGACACGCGTGATGGCACCGGGTGCCAGGCGTTTCTTGTTGTATACCTTGCCAAAAATGCGCTCCATAAGGGCCGGATCGGGAATGCGACTGTCATAGGCCGGATAGCCGATCGTCGCAATGTTCTCCGTTTCACCGACGTGCGCTGCGAGTTCGATGGGTGCTGCGAGCTTGGCGTTCCCAACTGTCATCTCAACTTCAAAAAAAGAAACATCGGGGCCGGGCGGCTCTTCGATGTGCAGCGGGCGCACCAACTCAAAGACGAGCGTCCTAGGACTGTCGATCTCCTGCAGGAAATCAACGTCCGCAGAAATACGGCCGTTTGGACCGACACGAAACGTGAAGCCTGCGCCGCGTCGTGTGGAAAATTCGCGCGCGACGTGTCGATTAGTGACGAGCACATTGTCCGCGACGAGCCAGCCGGTGCCGACCCAATCGAGTCGTCCCCCCTTCAGGTCGATGCGTCCCACCGCCCGGATAGGACGATCGAGCAACGACCCGGCTCGCGTGAGGCGCTCCTTCCAGATGGCGCTGTCGGCGGCATCGGCGAACTCGAGTACTGTCGCATTGTCGCGGATGGCCAGCACCGGGCGCGTGCGCCGCAGTACGATGCTCTCGAACTCTATAGCTTTCTCGGTCGTGTCGGCTGAAGGAGCTAGCTCCAGCACTTCGGCACGGGCGAGATCCGCAGACTCCTCCGCGAGCTTTCGATCGCTCGCATGAACCGATGCGTTGAAGCGGCGGAGTCGTTCGAGATTGTCTTGCGGGGTGGCACTCATCCGAAATCTCCAGACTTGGAACCGAAAAATCGTGATCGGAAGATAAACTTCATTGCAGAAGAGAATACCTACCGATTAAATTAAATTAGATCAAAAGACGGGTGTCCGTCAAATTGCTTGAGTTGCGGCGTCAGGGCGCGGACCGCTATCAACGGAGCCGGCGCAGCGGGCGAGTTGATCAATACAATGAGGCCGCGCAACAGAGCCAGTCTGTCCATGTATTCCTCTCCGGCGCGATCGATGTATTGCGATGCGACGCGCTCCCCGACTTCCAACAATGGAACAAAATCCCGGCGATTCCTACCCCCCACCGAAGTGGGGTAACTCGGAAACTCCGTGGCTGATGACGTCGTTCTATGGCATGTTTGCCACCGGCGCCTGGACCGATACGCGCGGTGACAACTGACTCGAACCCGGTGAACAGTAGTACAGGGTTCAGCATCACCGTGTGCCAAGCAAACTTCCATTCACGACTATCTACGGTTCCGCTAGCAACAGGCAAAGTCTTCCTGCTTCTCACTTGCAAAACACGTCACGAAGGCAAACTAAAGTAAGTGCGCCCTTTACGGTCATTTGCATTCTGATTGATAGACTAACAGCATTGCCCGCCAAGCCAGGGGCCTTTAGCTAAGGGGTCAAGTGGTCGGTGCCGCTTGTCCGTCAACAATCTCACCGTTCCTGTTGTAGTAGCAAGATGTCCCTATTTTCTTGTTTACCGCTGATGGTGCGAGCATGCTGGGATGTAGGCTGTTCGGCGCGCAGTCCCCGAAGAGAATGAAGGCACGCGTCCGACGAACCGCACCCATCCCCTTCCTTTTAGGCGGGCCTTGTACGCGTCCCGGTCCGCAGCGACGCCAGCGGCCTCTCGGTACCGGCCATATCGCCAAGAGCTCATCGGACGACAAATGGTGCCTGATGACCTCCACCGTCGAAATGATCGTCGGCTAGGCCGCTGGCCAGAAGCTGCCTCACACGCCGAGCCGCGATCCGGTGCCAGTGATCCTGATCGGCAACCATCGTGGCCAAAACGCCGCTCGGGGTGAGCCATTGAGGAACTGCATGACGACAACTGGGCAGCAAAAAAGGAAATCACATACGGCACGCCGTCACAGTAGTTCACGATGAAGTGCTGCCTATTGTTTCAGAAACGATGAACTCCTCAAATTTGCCGAGGCCTTTTTCCCCTTCGTGGAATTCCCATCAGCTTCAAGATGGCTCTGCCATTGGCGAGATGCGCAAGTAGCGAACGGTGGAGACACTGACGATGTCTCGCGAAGGGGTACTTGCAAAATAGAGAGGCAAGTCCCTATGCTTAGAGCGTCGTGGTGTCCGTCCAGGAAGGAGAAACCGCTATGACCGACTTCCCGAAGCGCACTATCATTCTTGAGTTCGATTCCGCCTTGTCCAACAAGGATCTAGTAAAAATTCGGGATAATCTATCTGCAGTGGTTGCGCAAGGGGAATTTCTATGGCTGGGAGGCGACGAAGGCACACGACTTCACCGGATGAGAAAAAATCCTTCTGGTGGGTTCGGTCGTCACCAGCAATTCGAACTCAAAAACCTCTTGAGCCTGCCCGGTACCGCGAAGGAAGAAATCGACATTGAAGGACTGGCTTACGACGGCGGTTATCTGTGGCTGATCGGCTCGCACAGTGCGAAGCGGAAAAAGGCTGACGATAGTAAAACTGCCGAGGAAAATGCGCTTCTTCTTACCACAGTGGAAGCTGAAGGAAACCGCTACACTTTGGCTCGCGTTCCGATTGACCCGAAAGGTGAGCCAGTTGCTACTTACGACGACTTGACTGCGTCGCGCCTGAAGGGCGACGCCTACGGAAGCATCTTGACCAAAGCACTACAGGAAGATCCTCACCTAGGCTCCTTCATTCCACGAATGTTACCGGACGGAACCGTCGATGGCATCCCCAGTAAAGACAACGGCTTCGATATTGAAGGCTTGGCAGTCTTGGGAGACCGAGTGTTCGTCGGATTGCGCGGACCTGTCCTCCGTGGTTGGGCCATCGTCTTGGAACTCCTAGTCCGTCCCATGAGCGATGGCATACTGAACCTCTGCCCATTGGGGAGGAATGGTGAACCTTATTTGAAGCACTTCCTCCAGTTGGATGGACTCGGCCTGCGTGAACTAGTCATCGACGGGGATGATCTGTTGATGCTAGCCGGTCCGTCTATGGATTTGGATGGACCAGTATTCATCTATCGGTGGAAGGCTGCGTTGAATGTTCGCGGTGAGTCTCTAACATGGGGTAAAGATCTGCAGAAGATTTTAAGAGTGCCGTTCGGCGCGAGAACGGATCATGCTGAAGGCCTTGCCTGCTTATCAGAAGCACCACTTGAAATCATGCTGTGCTACGACTCACCCGATAATCGTCGGATCCATGGCAACGGCCGAGAAGTCAAGGTCGACGTCTTTGAGATCCGCTGATTGCAGGTAATTTGCTAGCCTTTATGTTCGTCTAATCACCCTGGCCGGAATACAACTTCGTAACTGCACGCTGGAGGTCTCCATACCAACTCGGGCGTCGATCTCTGGATGGCCGACGACGACAGCCACTGGGCCGACTTCCAGCGTGCCGGTGCCCACTCGCGGCAGCAGTCCGCTGCCCAACGGCACTTGGTCGGCCGCGATGGGGGCTCCGCGATGACAAGTCCACAGCCGCGCGCGCGCCTCGTTTTGAGGAGGGGCGTAGCACGAAGACCATGCGAGGGGAGCCGCAGGGAACGAATACCAGGTATTGAATAAAATTGGCGGTGACTGCAGGTCGGGCGCACAAGGTTGGAGGTGTTGCCATGGCAAGAATTGATGGCGACATGGTGCGCGGCGGCGTCTTAGGGTATCAGGACTCATGGGACGTGGGTGTGGTGGGGTTGCGGAAGGAGCGGCATTATCATGACCGGGTACCCAAGCCGAGACACCTCAGATGAGGATCCGACACGATGGCGTCGAATTGCCGCATGGAGAGCAAATGACCCCAACAATGTTGTGGACGGCTATTACCATCTTGATGGGCCTGATGGTCGCCGGGATTGCGCCAACGATTGCGTTAGGCGACCAGAGAGACTCGATGGATCCCGCACGGATGACGTCCTACGAGCCGCCACCGCCGGCAGAACGTGGGTTGATGGCAACGTTCTTCGGCACCACCTCTATCGCCTTGTCCGATGGTGAGACCGTGGTGATGGTTGATGCGTTCTTTTCGAGGCCGCCCTTGAAATCATGGATCACGGGCAACCTCGCTCCGGATTCCACTCGGATCGACTCCGTCATTGCAGAAACCGGTATGCGGAGGATCAATGCGATTTTCGTTGCGCACTCCCATCACGATCACGCCCTTGACGCCGGCTCAGTCGCTGTCAAGACCGGCGCGGATGTCTATGGATCCGCGTCATCGCTATGGATCGCCGATGCCGCCGGCTTGCCACGCGATCGACAGAAATTGCTCAATGATCGGCAACAAACAACGATCGGCCGCTTTCACGTAACGGCCTTCGAAACCGAACATTCTCCCAAGTCGCTATTCTCAGGTGACATCACCGAGCCTATTTCGCTGCCTACGTGGCCATGGGCGTTCAAGGCAGGGAGCAATCATTCGTTCTTGATGGATCATCCTGCTGGCCGCATTCTGATAGTGCCGAGCGCTAGCCCCCCGAAGGGCGCATTCAGCGGGGTGAAAGCCGATGTGGTCTTCCTCAGTATCGCCAGGCTGGCGGGGCAGCCGGAGGCCGATATATGGGCTTATTGGGAGGAAGCCGTTGTTCGCACTGGGGCCAGGTACGTGATACCCATCCATTGGGATGATTTCACCCGCGGTCTCGATAAGCAACTGGTCTCGATACCATCGTGGGTCGACGACGTGACGTCCAGCGCGGCGAGATTGACACAGTATGCCAAGTTGTGCGACGTTAAGATCAGCCGGATGCCCCAGTTGAAGACAATATGGCTCCACCGGCCTGCAGCAAGCACGCGCGAAAATCCGCCCACATGCCGGAAGCCAGACTAGTTTTCCCGGCTCCACCGTCAGTATTGAAGACTTGATCGGAAAGAGCTCACCTCCGGGTTAGGCAGAACAGATGCCAGCCGCGAGCTGCGAGCCGCTATCGAAGGCACATCATGCAGATCGGTGAAATACGCGAGACACTCATTGTAGCCAGACGGCACTGGAATGACACTGGGGTCGACATGGTAGCAGGAGGCAGCTACCACATTGTCAACACTGGCTCTTGGTGGGATCTGTTCATCCGAACTGACGCGGACGGATACGACAGTGTCTTGAGCCAGCGGCTCTTTGAGACCCAGCGGCGCGTTCCGCAAGCGAAATGGTTTGCGGCGATTGGTACGATTGGCGAGAACGACACCACCGCGTTCGTAATCGGAAGGGAGCTTCGATGGTCGGCGTCGGAAAGCGGCAGGCTTTTCGCTTACGCGAACGACGTATACGGCTTCTATTTTAACAATTTCGGCCGCATCACGATGCGAATCGAACGCATTCGTTGATATCCCGGCCTCCGCCGACGTTCACAGATTGACGTCAATTAGGGGGGGGGGCCCTCACTCGCTGTGGATTAATGCACGCCGGCAATTTCCGATCGGTCCTCAGCGCCCAGCCACGCTCCGTGGTCTGCTTCTGCTCTGCAAGCAACTCCGGAAGCGGCATATCGCCCCAATTCTTGAGCGGCGCAATGTCATGATCCACGGGAACCACGGCGAACTGAAGACTCGTCAACACCTAACATGCGCCGTTTGATATCGTGCCGCCACTATGCATCGAAGAGGAGCCTCCTCGCATTGCTTATACCCGAACGTCACCGACTCCTCGAATCTCAGTTTCGATTCGGGTGCCAGTCGCCCGTTCTTCATTTGAGAATCCATCAAACTGTGATAGAGCACCGAAGTCAATGTCGGTAAGCATCCTCGATGCGTGCAACGCTGCGCTGATAGGTCTTGAAGATACCGTAAGCCGCCTCCAGGCTCCCCAACTCCTTTGACTGATCAATCATCTATGCAGTCGCGGATGGCTGACCCGTATCGGAAACAAAGGCGACGACTTTCCAGTATGCCGAGGGGATGCGAGCGCCGCGGTAGGTGCGGTCATCGTCCCGGAAGACGGGGCCTGAAAACACAGTGGCCCGCTCCTTCCACCTCCTTGTGTTCTGCAGGATATAATTTTCGAGACTCAACCACGTTTTCTGATTGAAACCGGCCATCTGCGGCGAACAATTGGTGAAGTGGAAGGTATCTTCGTTGGCAGTCTGGGCGTCCCCCCCCAGTTAGGGTCTTCGCGCCGAACTAGATGACCGCGATCCAGGAGATTGTCAGCGTATAGGTCATCACCAAGCTGCGCCTCAATCGGCAATCGCCCATCGAAGAACCACTTGTCATCCTGACGATCGATAGAAACGGACTCGCTGCCGCTGATATTGACGCCAACGAACATGGCCATTCGCCGTGATCGCGACATGATGAGTGAGAAATGGGTATAGTCCAGACGATTGTCCGCCGCGCTGGGAATGGGATAGACATCCTCAGCGCGCTGACCCGCCGGCTTAGGCCAAGGCACGACAAAGCCCCCCAGGAAATCATCCTGATACCCTTGCCGGCTTTCGAAGGTGGCTGCGGGTGTGAAACTTGGCGTCTTGCGACGCCCTTCCAACGTTTCCGCGGTTAATGAGACGATCGGTGCCTGTGGCACAAGACGATTCATGCCCACTAGGCGTGGACGCCAGTTCAGGTCAATTGTCATAGCAAGATCGCACAGAGGTAAGGGGCGCCACTGGGCTCTTCAGTGCCCCGAGCGCAATCTCTGGTCGTACATCTTGTAAACACGTGTCGTCTGAATCACTGCCATGGAGTTTGATCCATAGCCCTCGCAGAACTCGATGAACCGCATGAGTAGCCCAAACCGATCTAGCAAATCGATAAGGGTAGCTATCCATCGCTCACGATCCACCCGTAACAACTTATCGAGCCGCGTCCACGACAACTCCAACGGCCAAGACGGGTTCTCTGCTTCAATGGTCCGCACAAACTCGAGAAGATGGTTCGAGTCAAGCTCGCGCACGGCGCCCCGAATGAGCGCGTACAGCTCTGGGGTGCGCCCCCTCAATATTGAGCGAAGACTATCATCCGAGATCAATTCGTGACTAATCAGTTCGATAAATGCGGATTTCGGTGAAGGTGATCAGCGGTTTCGGCGAACGTGATCAGGGAAGGAAGGTGGTACTGCGCGGTCAGGAGATTGTAGCGTAGGTGATCACGATGCCCGTTTCTTGGCGTCGGTAGCCGAGCGCTTGCGCATGGATTCGCCTTTGAGCGATACCTTGTGCGCCTGGTGGACCAGCCGGTCCAAGATGGCGTCAGCCAGCGTCGGATCATTCAACCACTGGTG
>NZ_SMNY01000105.1:0-1021 GCF_004353535.1 Cupriavidus sp. L7L | reverse complement strand
GTAGTCGGCCACGCCGGACAGGCGCGTA
Source organism: Cupriavidus sp. L7L (assembly GCF_004353535.1). Taxonomy (NCBI): domain Bacteria; kingdom Pseudomonadati; phylum Pseudomonadota; class Betaproteobacteria; order Burkholderiales; family Burkholderiaceae; genus Cupriavidus; species Cupriavidus sp. L7L. The sequence continues at coordinate 993 of NZ_SMNY01000105.1, read as the reverse complement.
TGCACGTCGGCGCCGCCCAGGTCCTCGGCGCTCACCTCCTCGCCGGTGGCGGCCTTCACCAGCGGCGGGCCGCCCAGGAAGATAGTGCCCTGGTTCTTGACGATGATCGACTCGTCGCTCATCGCCGGCACGTACGCGCCGCCGGCGGTGCACGAGCCCATCACCACCGCGATCTGCGGGATGCCCTGCTTGGACAGGTTAGCCTGGTTGTAGAAGATGCGGCCGAAGTGGTCGCGGTCGGGGAACACGTCGTCCTGGTTGGGCAGGTTGGCGCCGCCGGAATCGACCAGGTAGATGCACGGCAGGTTGTTCTGCTCGGCGATCTCCTGCGCGCGCACATGCTTCTTGACCGTCATCGGATAATACGTGCCGCCCTTGACGGTGGCGTCGTTGCAGACGATCACGCACTCCTGCCCGGCCACGCGGCCGATACCGGTGATGATGCCCGCGCCCGGCGCGGCATCGTCATACATGTCGTAGGCGGCAAGCTGCGACAGCTCCAGGAACGGCGTGCCCGGGTCGAGCAGTTGCTGCACGCGGTCGCGCGGCAGCAGCTTGCCGCGCGACAGGTGCTTGTCGCGCGCGGCCTCGCCGCCGCCTTCCGCCAGCTTCGCGATCTTTGCTTCCAGGTCGGCAACCAGTGCCTGCATTGCCTGCGCGTTGGTCTTGAACGCTTCGGAACGCGCGTTCAGCTTTGTCTCAATTGCCGCCATATCAGCCTCGGCCAGTCGGTTCGTTGTAGGGTGCAGCCATCGCGTGGTGGGCTTACATCGTTTCCGCGAACAGCTCGCGGCCGATCAGCATGCGGCGGATCTCAGACGTGCCGGCGCCGATCTCGTACAGCTTGGCGTCGCGCCACAGGCGCCCGGCCGGGTATTCGTTGATATAGCCGTTGCCGCCCAGGATCTGCACGGTCTCGCCCGCCATCCAGGTGGCCTTCTCGGCCGTGTACAGGATCACCGCGGCGCAGTCCTTGCGCACCTGGCGCACGTG
>NZ_SMNY01000104.1:0-972 GCF_004353535.1 Cupriavidus sp. L7L | reverse complement strand
CTGCAGATCCTGCGGGCGCCCATTGATGGCGTCGTGCAGCAACTGGCGGTCACGACCGTTGGCGGCGTGGTCACCCAGGCACAGCCCGTGGCGATCGTTGTGCCGGAAAACACTGCCCTGGAGGTAGACGCCCAAGTCCAGAACAAGGACATCGGCTATGTGAAGCCCGGCCAACGCGTCATCACCAAGGTCGAAACGTTCGACTTCACGCGTTTCGGCTACATCGAGGGCCAGGTGCAGTGGGTCGGCACCGATGCTGTCAACGACCAGAAGCTCGGTCCGATCTACCCGGTGCGCATCCGGCTCGCGGAGCAGGCCACGCCGAACTCGGTCAACGGTCGCAAGGGCGCGCTCACGCCCGGCATGAGCGTGACGGCGGATATCCGGGTCGACGAGCGCCGCATGATCTCCTATTTCCTGTCGCCCCTGCTGCGCTACAAGGACGAGGCCCTGCGGGAGCGGTGATGGCACGAGTATCCCTATTTGCCAGCGCCGCCGTGGCCGCGGTGGCGGCCACATCGCATGCCCACGCCATCGATCTGGTGGGCGCATATCGTCTTGCGCAGGGAGGTGATCCAACCTTCGAGGCGGCCCGCTATGCGTTGGAGGCTGGCCGCGAAAAGCTACCGCAGGCCCGGGCCGGGATACTCCCGACCGTCAACCTGAACGGCAACGGCGGCCGCCAGAAGGGGCAAGCGAGCTTCGCTGGCAGCCCCTATCAGGACCGTAACGTCAATAGCTGGGCGTGGAACCTGCAGCTGTCGCAGCCGGTCGTGCGCGTCGCCAACTGGATTGGCATCGCGCAAGCTGGCGCGCAAGTCGAGCAGGCCGAGGCGCAGTTTGCGCAGGCCGAGAGCGACCTGATCTTGCGCACGGCACAGGCGTACTTTGACGTGCTGACGGCACGCGACAGTGTAACGGTCGCCAAGGCGCAGCTGCGTGCGGTGGAACAGCAGCGTGTGCTGGCCAAGC
>NZ_SMNY01000103.1:0-1364 GCF_004353535.1 Cupriavidus sp. L7L | reverse complement strand
GACTTGCGTCGGAGTCGGCGCGACGATAGGCGGCAACGAAGTGCCGAAGCCAGAAGGCGATGAAATGCCGCGGGATTGCGCGGTTGCGACGGTTGCGGGCTCGGACAGGTAGACGATATGACGCGTGACCCCCTTTCCTCTTTTCTTTCCACGCGTGAAGTTCACCCGCTGCGAAGTAATGGAGTCCACGTACCAGCCTGGCATGACTTCATAGCCTTCCTTGACCGCGGTGGGCACACCGCCTTTCAACGAGACATCGGCAGTGAGCTTTCCGACTTCACCATAGACAGCTACCACCGCAACGTCCTCAATACGAGGCTTGTTGTCTTCCGCCGCGACTTGCGTCTGGGTCGGGGCAGCAGCAGGCACTGTGCCGACAGATGGCGTTTCGACTCGTGCCTTGGACTCTGTCCGCTTCTTTGCAATCTCGTCCGCCATCGCTCCGCGCTGCTCTTCCACAAGCTCCCGCAACGGTGCGGCTTGCGCGACCGACGTGCACAGCAACACGGCGGACAGAACCGCCATGGCGTTAGTCTTTGACATAGTATTTGCCTTCCAGATTGAATGTTGGTCCAGTGCTATCCGACCCCAGCGTCACGCGCGTAAGGGTCATATTGCGAGGCAACTGCGACGCCATTTCTGCAGCCAAGGCAAGCGGCCCCGCATAGCTGAACGTGCCTGCGCGGACCGGCGATTTGATCGCCCCTGCTGGGATAGTCGGATCCGCACCGAAGATCTCTGGGGGTGTGAAGTTGTATTGGACCCCAAGCAGGCGGACGTCCTGGGAGAAAGATCCCGTGTTCTCCATGAAGTGCTGCATATTTGGCAAGCGCGAAGGATCGAGTTGCGAGGCTTGCGCGTTCTTCGCTGGCACAGTGAACGCGGCTCCTTTGCCATCGAGAGAAGTGTTGATCTCCCGCCCGCCCATAGCGCTTTTGAGCGAGAGATTGTTTCCCCCGAGATTCTCCCAACTGTACGTGCAGCCGCCAGCCTCGCAGACAACCTGCTTGAGCATCCACCCCCCCTCGTACACCTCTTGATCCATCGCAGACTCGATGAGCTGCGGTGCGATTTCGGCAACAGGCACGCCAGCCGTCGAAAGCGCAGCCGCAAGGCTTGCGGCGTACAACTTTTGGGGATCCTGCTGTTGCGCCCGCGCCGACAGGCGAGCCGCTCGGTCGCGCTCCTTACTCCAGCTTGTATAGCCGTAGCCCACGCCGACGACAGCGAGCAAGGCCACAAGGAAAAGCAACTTTGGGTCGACGCCGCGTGAGGCCGGAATCAGGGTCGCTGCCTTCGCGTCCCCTTCTTTCACGAGGTCAGTCAGCGGGAGCGGGATGCTGTCCGGAAGCAGGTTTCCAAAG
>NZ_SMNY01000102.1:0-2217 GCF_004353535.1 Cupriavidus sp. L7L | reverse complement strand
TCTGCATTCGCAGCAGCTCTGGCATTTTTTAGCCGGCGAGCATATTCGTAATCCTCTATTTTCCTTATCGCGATCTCGCGCCGTGCTGTAAAAACTACCGATGGCAGCAGTGAGCTATCACCTTCAATCGGAATGCCTTTCATCGTACTGCCGACAGGAAGATAAGCTGAGCAGTTGGATGTTCCAAAGTCAATGCCAATAGCAGTCATGGCTCACCTGATCGAATTTAAACAACTGTTTTCTATATGCAGCTTACCAGCATTTCTCAAAAGCCATCGAAATCTTAAGTTTTTGCCTAAAGTAACCTGGTAAAGTTATCAATTTGCAGATTATCCGTCAATAAGGCGTTGTTGCATAAATCCGGGTGTCTGGCTGGGCCCTGACGTTTACGCGCAACGGTCTAGGCGGAGCCCCTGTTAACTCTTCGCGGAACTGGGTAGATTCTCGATTTTTGGCCGAGAGATGCGCAAGGACGAACACAAGCGAGGAGAGCCGAAGGGGATCTACCGTGTCACCGCTGTTCACTGCCTGCCTCGCGGTCGCCTGCAACCGATCCTTGAAATCCCAGCGCATGAGCGTCAGGTGCGGCATGGCGGTCGGCACCAGGCTGGCCGCCCTCTGCAAAGAAGGCGAAGCCTGGCGCATTGCGTTGCGTTACGGCTTTGGGCGCGAACCTGTCTTGTCTTCCGGCGCGGCGACGTTAAGGAGCGCGGTGCGGTCGATCTTGCCTTTGGAATATCGATATTGCAGGCACTGCCAGGCACCGTCCTTGATAGTTTCAGTGGCGAGAAGCTGTCGGTCGTGCAGGATGTAATCGCCTTTGGCGCTGACCTGGAGGACGTGGTGATCTGTATGCGCCAGCACCAGCCCCATGTAGTCAGCTCCGTTGAACGCCTCGGCCTGTCGCGGCTCCGAAGCCGGCTCTTCCCCGCGGTCCGCTGCCCGCTCGACCATCACGCTGAGCAAATGGGAGCGAGATGCAACGCGCTCGCGCCACGGCGTCTCCAGCGCTTTGGTCGCCCATGACGTATCGCGCTCCTCATACGAAAAAAACTCGACCCGACCTTCGAGCTTTCTCGCCACGAGAACGTGGGGAGCATTCGTTGCCGAGTTGTCGTGCACCAGGGCGGCATCTGCCTGTTCTACCGCGCAGGCCAGCAAACCATGCGCGCGCCAATACCTTTCTCGCACGGCATCGGGTTCAACGGCATGCCCGCCAAGAGCGACGCGGTTTGCGACACGCCCCACATTGATCTCAGGATCTTTGGTGGATACGAAGATAAGTGCGACCTCATAACCCTTGGCCTTCGCCTGCGTCAGCAGCGCGACTTTCTCCGGTGTGGACATGACGGTTTCGAACGCAAAGTCGGTTCCGGCTTCCAACGCTGCCAAGCGGCGTTGCTCTGCGATCTGTGCGGCTCGGATGTTGCGTTCCCGATAGTCAGCGATCTCGCCCTCTAGGGTCTTGGCGATATCGTCGGCATTGATGTATGCCTCGGGAGGAAGGCCGTAATCCTCGACGGCCTCCATGACGGCGGTGCTTTTGCCGGACCCATTAGGGCCGGCGAAGCAGATTACTGTGGACTCGTTATTGTTTTCGGCGTCGGTCATGCAACTCGTAGCGTCTTGCGCCTCGGTTTTGCTGGGGTGGGAGCCTCAACGATTACCGTAGTCGCAGGACGAGTGCTAGGCTTGATGTTTGGATCGCCAGCCGGGGTAAGCCCCGCCGCGCGCGTCCTCGCAACTGCCTTCTCGACACCGTGGCCAGCAACGCTTTGGAAGCGTTCGCTCATGATGTAGCGGGTCAGTTTCGAAGCCATTTCATTCTCCATGTCGCCTATGGGTTTCATTATAGGCCTGTCGTGGTGAGCACGCTCGCGGAATCATATCGTTGGCGTGCTTCCAGCCTTACATTCTCATCCTCCTTTGTGGGCCTTGTGGTAGATCTCCTTGCTCGACCGATACTGCCTCCGCCTTGCCGGCTGCAATTGTGCGGTCAAAGACATATACCAGCCCTCGATGGTACGGGCTGACGGCTCCGCCGCTATGCGCCGCATCCAGAGCGGCCCCTACTGACGAGGCAGTCTCCCAAGGCGACTGCCCGAAACTCGCCGCCCAGCTCAGATGCTTTGTTTCACGCCAGAACCGGATGAGCTGATCCTTGGTTGCGCCAGCCTTGATCAGACCGGAGATCCGCTCCTGCTGACTGCCAAAGCC
>NZ_SMNY01000101.1:0-521 GCF_004353535.1 Cupriavidus sp. L7L | reverse complement strand
TCAGGAGTTCCGCTTTGCTGAGCGCGAGGTCTATATCCGCCGTGACCCGTCCACCGGCGACGTGATCCTGTCGCGCCGGCCGGAGAGTTGGGACGGCTTCCTGGCCGCCATCCAGGGCAGCGCCGTGCCGGCAGACTTCCTGGCCGAGCGCGCGCAGGACGAGCAACCCCGGGATCCGCTGGCGGGTCTCGAATGACGCGCTACATGCTTGACACTAATATCGTGAGCCATCTGCTGCGAGGACACCCAGCAGTCGTGGCACGCGTGACAGCCGCGCCGATGGCGACGCTGTGCCTGTCGGTCATCACCGGCGCGGAACTGATGTACGGGCTGGCCAAGCGCCCCGGCGCAGCGCGCCTCGCGCGTGCAGTGGACGAGTTGCTGCGTCGGGTCGAGGTGTTGCCTTGGCCCCCTTCGGTGATGGCCGGCTATGGTGAAACCCGCGCTGCACTGGAATCTCAAGGGCAGCCGATGGGGGCGCTGGACTTGCTGATTGCCGCGCACGCGCTGGAGACTGGCGC
>NZ_SMNY01000100.1:0-2564 GCF_004353535.1 Cupriavidus sp. L7L | reverse complement strand
TGCGTATTTCGGACGAACGTGACCGGCCGTTTCGGGATCGTGACCGGCGATTTCGGCAACGTGACCGGGCATTTCGGGAACGTGACCGACCGGACCGGAAGGCAGGGTTGGCGTTGCGCATGACATCAACCGCACGGGCTATGCTCGCCGGCTTTTGCCGGAGAGAGCATGCCCGCGCACCGGATGAACATGCGCATGATCAAGGACGTTTTAAGACTTAAATTCGACGGCGGCTTCTCGCACGATCGGATCGCCGCGTCGCTGGGCATTTCCAAGGGCGTGGTCACGAAGTACGTCGGACTGGCCGGGGCCGCGGGGCTCGACTGGGCGAGTGCCAGCGACATGGACGAGGGAGAGCTTGAGCGGCGCTTACTCGGCAAGCCCACGGGGCCAGCAGCCTACGCCCAGCCCGACTACGGGCGGATCCATCAGGAACTGCGCCGCAAGGGCATGACGCTCACCCTGCTGTGGGAGGAGTACCAGGCCGAGTTCGCGGACCGGCAGACCTACCGCTATACGCAGTTCTGCGAGCACTACAAGGCATTCACCAAACGCCTGAAGCGCTCGATGCGTCAGATCCACCGCGCCGGCGAGAAGCTGTTCGTTGACTTCGCCGGCCCCACGCTGCCGCTGACGACCGGACGCCGCGCACACATCTTCGTGGCCGCCATGGGCGCGTCGAGCTACACATTCGCGTGCGCGACGCCGGCCGAAACGATGGAGGACTGGCTGGGCGGGATTGCACGCGCGCTGACCTTCTATGGCGGCGTGCCGCAGCTGGTCGTGCCGGACAACCCGCGCGCAATGATTGCCGATCCCGACCGTTATGAGCCGCGCGCGAGTGATACCGTGCTGGACTTCGCGCGTCATTACGGCACGTCCTTCCTGCCCGCTCGCGTATATCGCCCACAGGACAAACCAAAAGTAGAAGTTGCAGTCCAGGTGGTTGAGCGCTGGATCATGGCGCGCCTGCGTCATCATCAGTTTGCGTCAGTTCAATTGGTCAATGACGCGATCCAGCCGCTGCTGAAGAACCTGAACGAGCGCCCGTTCCAGAAGTTGCCCGGATGCCGCGCCAGCGCGTTCGCCGAACTGGATGCGCCGGCCCTGCAGCCGCTGCCGGCACAGCCCTATGAGCTGGCGCACTTCAAGTCGGTGACGGTTCATATCGACTATCACGTCGAGATCAACAAGCACCGTTACAGCGTGCCGCACGCCCTGGTCGGCCTCAAGCTCGATGCCCGCATCACAGCGGGGGCTGTCGAACTGTTGCATCGCGGCCGCCGCGTTGCCAGCCACGCCCGCAATGACCGCGTGGGTGGCTACACCACCGTCGTCGAGCACATGCCGGCGGCGCACCGCGCCCATCTCGAATGGACGCCGCAGCGGCTGATTCACTGGGGGCAGCAGATCGGCGCGGCAACCGGCGCGCTCGTCACGCGACTGCTGCAGGAGCAACGCCATCCGGAACACGGCTATCGGGCGTGCCTCGGATTGCTCTCGCTGTCTCGGCGCTTTGGCCGCGACCGCCTTGAAGCTGCGTGTGCGCTGGCGCTGGAACTGGGCGTGCACCGTTACCGCCACGTGCGCGACATCCTGATCAACAACCGCGACCGCGCTGCGGCGGCAACGCCTGCCGACTGGATCAGCCCGAGCCACGCGCATGTACGCGGTCCCAGCTACTACCAATAAAAGAGAACCCACCATGATGATGCACCAGACCCTGACGCAGCTGCGCACCCTGAAGCTGGACGGCTTCGCTGATGGCCTCGAAGAACAGTTGACGCAGCCCGGCGCGGCCAGCCTGAGCTTCGAGGAGCGACTGTCCCTGTTGGTCGACCGGGAAGCCAGCTGGCGTGATGACCGGCGCCGCACCCGACTGCTCAAGCAGGCGCGTCTCAAGTATCCGCAGGCCGCCATCGAGGACCTCGATACCCGTTCCGGTCGAGGCGTGGACCCGCGCTCGCTCACGAGCCTGGCACTTGGCGACTGGGTCGAAGCCGGCTACAGCCTGCTCATCAGCGGCCCAACCGGCGCGGGCAAATCATGGCTCGCCTGCGCCCTGGCGCAATATGCCTGCCGGCGCGGACATTCCGCCTTGTATCTGCGCGTGCCACGACTTGGCGAGGAACTGCGCGTACTCCACGGCAACGGCGGCTTCACCAAATGGCTGCTGCAGGTCGCCCGCGTTGACGTCCTGCTACTGGATGATTGGGGAATGGCTCCCCTCGATGCAATGGTTCGCAACGATCTGCTCGAGATGATCGATGACCGAGCGGCGGGCAAGGCGACCATCATCACCAGCCAGTTACCGATTGAGCATTGGCACAGCTGGATCGGCGACGAAACCATCGCCGATGCGATGCTCGACCGTCTCATGCAGCGCCATCACCGGATCACGCTCACTGGCGAATCGCTCAGAAAAGCATCACCAAAACCCAACATCCTGGAGCCCGAACTCGACCAGAACTGATACGAAACCCTACAATCGACACCGCGCAACGCCTATCTCGCCAAATCGGTCACGTTCCCGAAATCGGCGGTCACGTTCGCCGAAATACGCA